>NZ_AP022585.1 GCF_010731675.1 Mycobacterium marseillense | reverse complement strand
CGACAATAAAGATTCGAGACACGCGCTGTGAGACAAGAAACGAGACGCCCGCGACCTGGGGCTACAGGTGGGGAAGTGGTGGCCCCCGAGCCTGTCTCGTTTCTCTACAAACGAGACAATGCTAGCGACGGGCGAGCGGTGTGCGGGGTCGGATCTCAGCCGTCGCCGAACCAGCGTTCCTTGCGGCTTCGGGCGAATTCGGCTTTCTCGTCAGCTATTTCGGCAGACGGGCCGATTAACGAGCCTGTCGGTTTGGGCCCGCTGAGGAAGTTGACCTGCACCTTGCCGACCTCACCGCGCCCGAACTCCATGTAGCAGTCGCCCGCCCCGTCATAGGGAGGCGGCGCCGCTGTGCCCCGCAGGTTGGCGACGATGTCATCGGCGACGAATTGCGCGGCTCGCTCGGCGAATAGGCCCGCCTTGGCGGTATAGGCGGCCGCCACGTCACCGATTGCGTACACGCCGGGAAACCGGGTAGCCAGGTTGGTTTTTTCCACCGGAATCCATCCGTCGGGCGCCAGCCCCGAATCGGCGATGACCGCCGGCACCCGATGCACGGGGATGCCGATGAAAAGGTCATATGGAACTCCTTCGCCCTCGGCGAACTCGGCGAACTTGCGTTCGGGGTCCAGCCGGCTCACCGTCCGGTTTCCCATGAAGGTGATGCCACGTGCGGTCAGGTGCTGCTGAAGTGGCTCGGATACCTCCTTGGCGACGGGCACCGGGGCGCCCATGTAGCCCGTCACGGTTATCGAGACCTGGTCGCGCAGTCCTCGGCCGGCGAAGTAGTCCTCAAGCAGAAACGCCGCCTCGAACGGCGCCGGTGGGCACTTGTACGGCTCGCCGAGCACGCTGATGACGATTTTGCCGCCCTGAAATGCCGGCAGCGCGTCGCGCAGACGTTCCGCCCCGCCCAATGTGTAGTACTCGAAGCCGTCCTCGGCGAAACCAGGGGTGGCCTCTGTGTCGTACTCCGCGCCGAGCGCCACGACCAGAACATCGGCTTGATAGGAACCGGATCGGGTACGCACGTGGCGGTTTTCCGGGTCGATCGCGGTGATCTCTTCTTGGTGGAAGTCGACCCCGGGTCTGGTCAGCGCCGCATACGGCAGGCGCACGTCGTCGGGCGTGCGTTTACCAAACAGCACGTCAAGTTTGGAGAAACCGAAAAAGAAGGAGTCGTTGCGATCGATCAGCGTCACCCGCACCTGATCGGCAAGCAACTCCGATAGCCGCGTGGCAAGCTCAAGACCACCGAACCCGGCCCCCAGAACCAGCACGTGCAACGTCATCAGCTTCCCTTCCGGGGGGCGGCTCACGCCGACAGGCCCCCATTCCTGTCGCTCAGTATTGCCACCGAGATTCGAAACAAACAAAGTCGCTCGCTGTACTTGCGCCGCAGACGAGCTTGACGAAACCACCGACCCGGTGCTCGGCGCCATAGGCGAGTGCGGGTACCACAAGTATCGAGGGTGTCCAGCGACAACCGCGACCGCGACAATTCGATAGCAGTGTTTTCATGAGCTGGCCGGGCCGGGCACTGCCTACACCTTGGGACGCAGCGCACGCTCGGCCGTAGTGGGGATGCCCAGTCGATGTAGCAAAACGCTCGTCGGGCACCAGCCCACCGCCGCGTCGAGCAGCAGATTAGCTCCCACAAAACCAGTGAGAATCCTCCATCGCTTTGAACGCACGCGGCCAAGGGTTAAGGTCACCAGAACCACAGAACCGGCGATGAGGTGCACGGTTCTTTCCAGGGTCCACCCTTGTGGCCGTGGCATCTGAAACGCTCCTCGCTCAATCGTGGCCGAGCCTTGGTTATTCGTCATTGGACCTCACACCTTCCTGTAAGTTGTTCTAGCGCGTGGACGAGACGGGGTGTTCCCAGAGGGCTCGCCAGTCGTGTTCTTCTTGTTGCTTGTCGTGGTGTAGCTCCACCGATGGCGCGGTGAGGTGGATCGCGGGCTGGGGCAAGGTGAAGAAGTCTCCGTTGCCCTGGGCAGAGAGGTGTGCCCCGGTGTCGATGTAGCAGTACCCTTCGCCCGACAGAGTGCCGGTGTGGTCGGTCATCTCCAGGTAGTGCAGCGCGTTTTCGGCGGCGGCTTTGGCCCCATTTTTGGCGAAGATCGCCGCTTTGGGCAGGGGCCGGCCAGATGGCGATGTGATCGCGGTGGTATCGCCGATGGCGAAGATTCCGGGGTATTGGGTTTGCATCGTGGTGGCATCGACACCGATCCAGCCCGCGCCGTCAAGCGTAATAGCCGGTTCGTGCGGGGGGATGAACACCAGCAGGTCGAACCCGACGACGGTGCCGTCCTGGAACTCGATGACCCGGGTGTCGGCGTCGACGTGCGCAACGCTGTGTTCGCCGTAAAAGCCGATATTGTTATCGGCCAGTAGCGCCACGAGTTCTTGGCCGGCGTAGGGACCCGCCGAGAGCATTGGTTGAGTTTCCGGGCTGTACACCGAGAGCTGCGTCGCGTCGCGAGAGCCGTTCTCGCTAAGCAGGTCTGCCGCCAGTAGGGCTCCTTCATAGGGGGCCGGTGGGCAGCGGAACGGCTGGGAGGTCACCATGAACACCAGCTTGCCGCCGGTGAAGTTGTGCAGGGCGCGGTGCGCGTCGGCGGCGGCGTCGGCGCTGTAATAGTGCACCGCGGCGCCGCCCTCCACAGCGGCCGCCAGCCCCGGCACCTTGTCCACGGCGTTGCGGGCGCCGGTGGCGATGACCAATGCGTCGAAGGCAATGTCGGTGGAGTCGGCCAGGGTGACGGTGCGCGCGACGGGGTCGATGCTGGCGACTGAGCCGGTAACGGTCGTGAGCCCGGACAGTGCGTCGGCGGTCGGACGAATGGGCACGCTGTCCTGGTCGCGCCAGCCGCGCATCACCCATGGCAGGGTGAAGCCCAGATAGTGGGAGAAGTCTTCGTCGACGACGGTGATGTCGAGATCATCGAGAGGGACGCCGGATTCGGTGAGTTCTTTGACGACGCTGAGTCCGCCGATGCCGGCGCCGAGAATCACGAGCTTCTTATTCGTGTGCATGGTTTCGCTACCTTTCCTTACCTAAACAGATTCCTGCGCGGGAGCAGTTCGCGATCGATGGCGGTCATCAGCCGGCCGATCGGTTGTGTATCGCGCATCGGCGCCTGCTGGCGAGGCGGCAGTTCTCGCCCCTGGTTGAGGACGGCCAAACTCATTAATTGCCAATCGATGGGCACTGCGGTTTTTGTCGGCGACCGCGGCCAGCCAACGTGTGGTGTTCCACGAAAACGGACACACGGGGACCAACCAGATCGTCACTTCGCAACGGGTCGGTCATTCCCGCGGGTGTGAGTCATGTGCTTTCGCCTCCTCCGGTTTGGGGTCAGGCCAGGCTCAGGAACAGTTTCTCCAGCTCATCGATTGAGGTGGTCGGCCTGTCACCAGGTGCGGCAGCTGGCCGGTCCATGCAATCGCGCAGGCCGGTGGCGATGATTTTGAAGCCGGCGCGATCCAAGGCCCGAGACACCGCGGCCAGCTGGGTGACGACGTCTTTGCAGCTACGTCCCTGCTCGATCATCGCGATCACTCCGCCGAGCTGACCCTGCGCTCGACGCAATCGGTTAAGGACGGCAACGATGTCGTCGGCATTGTGGCCGGCCCCACCGACCGTCTGCGGCGTCTCGCCGCGAACTATGCTTGCCATGACTCGTTTATACCATACCCCCTATGGTATATACAGTCATGGCAGGTCGCTGACGCCGCCGGGAAACGCCATTGCTCAACCGGCGCCGCGATCATGCGGCGGCCGACCAGGTGACAAATACCGGCCTGGTGTCCGGCGTCCCCGCCGGTCACACCCGCCGCTCGATGCGGCGGCCCGGGCGTGAACAGCAATTTGCTTGATAGTGACGCTGTCAGGAGGGGAAGAAGGTTTGAATGTTGATCTTTCTCAAGCGGGCGTGGGTACCGCTGGTCGTGGTGGCCGCAGTTGCCCTTGGCGGGATGGGCGTGGAACGGCTTCGCGGTCTGTTCGGCTCCGACGAGATCTTTTCGCAGCCCCGCAGCGCCCCAATGATCGTGCCTTTCCATGTCAAGCGGGTGACGTATGAGGTTTTCGGGCCCAGCGACACCGCGGGAAGCGTGAGCTATTTGGGCATGAATGCCGAAGCGGAGCAGGCGAAGTTCGCCAGCCTGCCGTGGAGCTACACGGTCACGACGACGGTACCGGCGGTGATCGCCAACTTGGTGGCACAGGGCAACAGCGACACGATCGGGTGTCGCATCACGGTCAACGGTGAGGTCAAAGACCAGCAATCTGCCAGCGGGCACCACGCCCAGGCCTTCTGCTTGGTGAAGGCGGCATGAACTCCGACCACACGACCCGCCCGAGATTCATGCGGGCGGTGCAGCGGTTTTCGTGGCCGATCATTCTCGTCTGGTTGCTTGTGACGATCGCGGTGAACGTCCTCGTGCCGCCGATCGAATCGGTCGCAAGAAACAACGCGGTGTCGACGTCACCAGCAGATGCGCCCTCGGTGATCGCCGCAAAGCAAATCGGTAAGACGTTCCAGGAGTCCAATTCCGACAGCATCGTCATGGTGGTCCTGGAAAGCGATAAAAAACTCGGCGGCGAAGCGCACCGCTATTACAACGGCTTGGTGAAAAAGCTGGAGGCCAACACCGAACACGTACAGCATGTCCAGAACGTGTGGGGCGACGTGCTCACTGCCGCCGGGGTTCAAAGCGAGGACGGCAAAGCCGCCTATGTGCAGATCAACATCGCCGGAAACCAGGGCAGCACATTACAAAACGACTCCGTCCACGCGGTTCGCCAGATCGTGCAGAAGTCGGCGCCGCCACCCGGCTTGAAGGCATATGTCACCGGCCCGGCAGCGCTCAGTACGGACATGAACGAGGCGGCCGACAAAAGCATGCTCAAAATGATGGGTGTGACCGGTGTGGTCATCATGATCATGCTGTTCATCGTCTATCGCTCGGTGAGCACCGTGCTTCTTGTTCTGGTGATGGTCGGCTTCGAGATGGGCACCGCCAGAGGCGTGGTCGCGGTCCTTGGGCACAACCACCTGTTGGGTTTTTCCACGTTCGTGGTCGCCATGCTGTCGTCGCTGGCCATTGCCGCGGGAACCGATTACGCGATATTTCTGATCGGGCGTTACCAGGAGGCGCGCCAGGCCGGTGAGGACCCGGACACCGCCTATTACACAATGTTTAGCGGGACCTATCACGTCATCTTGGGCTCGGGGCTCACGATTGCCGGCGCAACATTCTGCCTTCATCTGGCGCGGTTATCCTATTTCAAGGCGCTGGGCATCCCGTCTGCACTGGGGCTGCTGGTGGTGATCGCGGGCGCGCTGACCGTTGCGCCGGCTATTGTGGCCGTGGCCGGCCGCTTCCGTCTGCTCGATCCGAAACGAGCGATCAAGGTGCACGGCTGGCGGCGCATCGGCACCGCCACCGTCCGCTGGCCCGCACCGGTCTTCGTGACCGCGGTGCTCATCGCTATCGTCGGCATGCTCATTATGCCGAGCATGAAACTCAGCTACAACGATCGCTTCTATATCCCCGCCAATCTCGGGTCGAAAGTCGGCTACGCCGCCGCGGAACGCCATTTCACGCCCGCCAGGATGGATCCCGACATTCTCATGATTCAGGGTGATCACGATATGCGTAATTCCGGTGACATGATCATCCTGGACCGGATCGCCAAGGACATCTTCCGGCTACCCGGCATCGCCACGGTGCAAAGCATCACCAGACCGCTGGGAAGCCCGATCGAACACACCTCGATACCTTTCCAGGTCAGCATGCAATCCATTCCGATACAAGAAAACCTGCAGTTCATGAAAGACCGCGTGGCCGACATCCTCAAAATGAGCGACGACCTCGGGGCCATGATCGCCTCGATGCAACGCATGTACGGTCTGCTGGGCCAGATGGCCGCCACCACACACCACCTCGTCGGCGACCTGCAAGACGCGAAGGCCACCGCCGACGAGCTACGAGACCATCTCGCCGATTTCGACGACTTCGCACGGCCCGTCCACGCCTATGTCTACGCCGAACAGCACTGTTTCAACATCCCTGTCTGCTGGGCGGTCAGATCAATGTTCGACGCGCTCGACCAGTCCGACAAATTCAGCGACAACATAAAAGCGCTCCTTAACGACATGGACGACATCGATGCGGTGTTGCCGCAAATGCTCGCCCAGTTTCCGCCGATCATCGCGGTCGCGAAATCCATGCGCGGGACGCTGTTGACCATGCACAGCAGCTTCTCGGGGCTCGTCACCCAAATGGCTCGGATGACCGACACGGCCAGCGCGATGGGTCAGGCCTTTGACGCCTCCAAGGCCGACGACTACTTCTACCTGCCGCCAGAAGCCTTCGACAACCCCGACTTCCAGCGCGGGCTCAAACTGTTCTTGTCGCCGGACGGCAAAGCCGCGCGCTTCATCATCACCCACGCTGCCGATCCCGCAACACCCAAAGGCATCTCGGCCGTCAAACCCGAACTTGAAACCGCACACCACACCGTGAAGGGAACATCGCTGGTCAACGGCAAGTTCTATCTCACCGGCACCGCGGCGATGTACAACGACATACAATCCGGCGCCAAATACGACATCCTGCTCGTGGGATTAGCGGCATTGACGCTGATCTTCGTCGTCATGGTGATCATCACCCGAGCTCTCGTTGCCTCCATGGCAATCGTCGGCACCGTGCTGTTATCGCTGGGCGCGGCCTTCGGGCTCACCGTGCTGGTCTGGCAACATATCGTCGGCCTGGACCTGAACTGGATCGCGCCCGTGTTCGGGACGATCATCCTGTTAGCCGTCGGCTCCGACTACAACCTGCTATTGGTCTCACGCTTCCAGGGGGAGATAGCCGCGGGATTAAAGACCGGCATCATCCGCTCCATGGGCAACACCGGTGGAGTTGTCACCGCCGCGGGCCTGGTGTTCGCCTTCACCATGATGTCTATGGTCGCGAGCGACCTGCGCTCGATTGGCCAGGCTGGCAGCACCATCGGCCTCGGCCTGCTGTTCGACACCCTCATCGTCCGCTCCCTGATGACACCGTCCATCGCGGCGCTGCTCGGGCGCTGGTTCTGGTGGCCCCAACGAATACGCCCCCGCCCAGCCAGCCAGATGCTTCGCCCCTTCGGGCCGCGTCGACTGGTTCGTTCTCTTCTTCTGGGTGAAGACGCGGATGCGGCAACCACCAAGCTCCATGAAGCGTGAACGCATCTATAGTTCAAGGCCATAATCAAGGCCCTGGTCGCGGCCGCGGCTGAGATGTTGATCGATCCAGCGTTCGCGTTCGAGGCCCTGTTCGACCCGCTGATCATGCCAATGCCGGTAGGCGGTCCGCCGGGCTTGTACGGCGTGGGTGCGACGCTCGAGAAGGCTCTGCACGTGTTCGGGTAGCTGCTCGCGGTCCTTGGTTTGGCCGGCGATGTCGTGGGCGGTGCGGGCTTGGTCGTCGCGATTACCGATGATGTGGCGCACCAGGACGGCGGCGTCGCGGCTGGTGCCGCGACGCGCCACATGCACACCCTCTGCGTGTTCGGTGTGTTCGTGTTCGGTTTCTCCGGCGCGGCGCTCATAAAGGTAGGCGTGGTTGGCGTCGCGGCCGCGGGTGAGCGCGACGTACAGCAGGTTGCGGCTGGTGTTTTCGCCGAGCACCGCGCGGGTGACCTCGGCGGTGACGCCTTGGGCGGAGTGCACGGTGACCGCATACCCGTGGGTGATGTGCTCTTTGAGGTAGTCGCCGGTGAAGGCGGCCCGCGCGCCGTCATCGAGGCGCCGCGCAGCGATGCGGTCATGCTCGGGGTCGACGGCGAACACCTGCCAGCGTTGCCCGTTGCGCACCGGATCGGCGGTTTTGGCGAAGTCGGTGGCGTCATGGACCGGGTTGGTGGGATCGTTGCGGCGGCTGATAATCACATCGCCGTGGGCGATGCGATGTCCGCGCGCAGCGGTCACCGTTGTGGCGTCGGCGTCGATGGTGTCGTCGTGGATGCGCCGGTTAAGCGCATCAGCCATCTCTTTGGTGTCGCAGATCAGCAGCGCATCCTTACCCTCGGCGACGTCGGCGCGATAGCCGGTCAGGGCGTCGCCGGCCATGGCGATGTCATCGCCGGTGTGCAGCCGATCATTAGTCCGGTACCAGTCGACGGCCCGCCGCACCGGTGCCGGCCCGCCGTCCCGGATGGCCAGGGAAGCCGAGCGCTCCTCGGGGTCGCGCATCCGCCACACCTCGGAAAGCCGCTGCGTCCAGGGCAGGTCGGTGCACAGTTGGGCGAACATCCCACCCCGCGCCTTGACGGGCGCAAGTTGGTGCGCATCCCCGACCAGTGCCGTTTTGACCCCCGCTCTGGTGGTGGCGGTGAGCAGTTGGCGCAAATCATCGGTGCCGACCATGGCGGCCTCATCGACCACCACCAGGGTGCTCCGGTCAATCGTCAGCGTGCCGGCGCGCAGTTCCTTGAGGGCTTTGGCCACGGTGTATCCGACATCGCCAGCCCCCTCCCGCACCGCGACATCGACGGCTTTGCCGGTCGGGGCCACCACAATGACCCGGCCCCGGAAGCGGCGCGCCGCAGTGGCCAGCGCCCGCAACGAGGTGGTCTTACCCGCCCCCGCCGGCGCCGACAACGGACACACCAACTGGGGCGTGCTGGCAATGTTTCGCACCGCCTGGTCCTGATCGGGCGAGAGCCCGGCGGTGTCGTATTCATCGACCCACACCTGCGCGCGTACATCGGCGGCATCCACGAGATCAAGCACGGCCTGTTCCTCGGCCAAAAACGCTTCCAAGGTGAACCGCTCATGGCCCTCCCGTTGATGCGCGGCCCGCGGCGCGGTGACCCGCAACCCGAGCCCGTCGACGGCGGCCTCCACCAACTGCCGCGGCGACCCCTCGGTGTCCACGGGTAGTTGCGCCCCGATCAGCTCGACGAGGTCCGCCCGGGTGAACGCCGCCTTGTCCATCGCCTCGCCGGCCGCCAACAACCGGCCCCGCACCAGCGGCGCTGTGGCGGTCGCGCTGCGCGCCCGCCGCGCCTCCCGCGCCGCGCTATGCGCGCCGCGATCCACCCCGAGCCCGCGCGCATCGGCGCGCCACATCTGCCGCAGCGCCGCCCACGCGAGCTGTTCGGGTTTGGCTGGGCGGGTGGCTTTTTGCGCGGCCGCCAACTGCGCCGCCGTGGGCTGCGCGCCATCGACGACGACCAGATTGCCCGCCGCCCACTGCCGCAACGCCGACGAGCGCTGCGACCAGGCGGTGATCGTCTCCGGGTTGATCCCGGCCACCTCCGCCATCCCCGTCGCCGCATCAACGGGGGCCCATTCCACCCCGATCGAACGGTTCAACTCCCGCCGCAACGTCGCCTGATAGATCACCCCGGCCGCTTTGGCTTCATGAAAAAGCGACGTGCCATCGATCGACACCAACCTGCCGTCGGCGCGGGCCTGCCGGTTCGGGACGATCACATGGGTATGCAGATGCGGATCACCCGCCCGGCTGGTCTCATGCTGATAGGCGATCGCCACCAGACCGGGCAGCCGCACCAGATCTTTGTCCCCCGTGACCGGGTTGTGAATGCGGGTGTAGCCGGCGTGCGCCGCGAGGTATTCCATCGCCTCCCTCATCGCGGTGGTGTGGGCGGCCACGACCGCCTTTTCGGTCACGTCGTTGCCCTGCAACGCCCGGATCAACGACACGCTTTTGGGCGCGCAAAACGTCAAATCAAACCCATGCACCGACCGCTTACCGAAGCCGCGCCCACACTCCCCGTTCGGGGCGGCGCCGTCATCGAGCCAGCGCGCTACCACCTCGACATCCGCCTGCCCCCCGGCCTGCTGCGCAGCACTCAACCCGACCAAGGCGGCGGCCTGGTGGGCGTCGCCGGCACACACCCACACCGGGGTGCGGGTATCACCCTCGGAGTAATACTCACCCAACCCACCACCCGCGCGCTGCAAATCTGTGGCCGCTTGGCCGGCGGCGCGGGCGGTGTCGTTGTAGTAATTGATCGACCACCGCGAGAGCTTCGCAATCGTCAACACTTGGCCACCTGCTCCCGCCGGAAGACCGCCCAAGCGGGCCGCCCCTGCTGGGCAAACACCGTTTGCCCAGCAGGTAGCCTCGCACCCCCTTGTGCAAATGTGCCAGTACGACACGCGGTTTTGGGAGAATGGTTTGCCGGGCGATGCAGCGGTAGGGGCTGCGGGAAGCCCGGGTGTGTAGAGGATTTGACGGAAAGCCGGGTGAGATAAACCGGTGGACGGGTTGGATGGGGATGGTGGCGGTGGGTGAGGACGAGGAGCTGGCGGCGCTGTGGCGCCGCGTCGACGACCTGTCCGCCGAACTGGCGCCGGCCGATCGGCGCGCGGTACGCAACGCCATCGCCAACAACGTCTTATCCGGCTGGCACCCCAGCGACGACGACATCACCCGCCTGGTCAACTTTGCCGCCGGCAAAACCAGCGCGGCCGACTACCTCACCCACATCACCACGACCGCCCACACCCAACAGTGCTAAGCACACCTAACAATCGGATTGTCCGACCATGGTTAGGTCGGCTAACACAACGGCGTGGGCATTCGGCAGCAGCCGCGTACCGGGCGGCCCGATCACGTCGCTGCGACGCTGCCTTGGGCATCACCGGGGCACGGTGGCAACGCCGCGCCGCCCGCGCCGAGACGAGGAACACCGATGAACTATGAGACGACATTGACCGAGCTGTTGGTGCGCCGCGCGCAACCCGGTAGTGAGCGCGTCCTGGACTGGCTGGTCTACGGGACCCCGCTGGCGCGGCTGGAGCGGCTGGACGTGGTGTACGGCGATCACCGCGGCGGGCCGAACCTGCGCGGCGACGGGATCGACCGCTGCTAACCGCGCGGCCCCGGCCTGGGTTGAGGTGTGCGGGCCGCTTCCACCGCGGCCGCCACCCGTGCGGCATCGCGGGCGGCGACATGAGTGCGTCTGTGTGCGCTGCGGCGCGCGGCTTCGGCCGCGGCGGCCCGGGCCGCGGCATGCCCGGCACCGTCCAGGGCCGCGCGGCCGGCGGCGCGGGCGCGCTGATGCTCGACATGCGCGGCGCGCTGCACGGCCACATGCGCCCGGTGCGCGGCGGCCTGCGCGGCCTCGCGCGCCTCCTCCAAGGCGGCCGGCCGTTGGTCGAGGTTGTCGCGCCCGTGCCACACCAGGATCGCGCCCAGCAGGCCGATCGGCTTGTGCGGGCTATCCGGGATGCGCCCACCGGTCACCCCGGCCCAGTCGCCGATCAGCGTATTGAGGTCCCGCGGGCTCCAGCCGTGGGCCGCCGGGGCGGCCAACAGCGCCGCCCAGGCCGGCGCGCTGTGTCGCCGCGCCCACGGCGGAGCGTGCCGATCAGCGCGCCACGCCCGCGCCAGGCCGGTGCCCCCGGCATCAGGTGCTCGGCGGCGCGTAGCGCCGTCCTGCCGGCGGCCCGCAGGGCCACCGGTGCCGGTAGTAACCACTTCGGTAGGTGAGTTTTTATCCCTAACGGGACCGCTACGCAGGTGGGGTGACAGCGAAGACACGTGCCAGTTGAGATGCGGGTTGTCGTGCAGCGCCCACACACTGGCCCAACCGCGGCCGCGATCATCGACCCGCCAGGACGCCAGCCGCTCCACCCGGGTGCGCTGCCGGCCGCGCAACACCTCGGTCGCGACACCCAGCAGCCGCAGCACGGTGTCGGCGCGCTGCACCGTGCGCACGCTGTAACCGGTATCAGCGGCCAACCGCTCATTCGACGGCCGGCTGTTACGGCCGGTGCTGTGATCGGCATAGCGGGCCCGGGCCGCCGCGATCGCCAACACCGCGCGTCGGCTGATCGGGTTGCCCGGCATCACCGGACGCACATCAGTGTCGTAGCGGCAGTCAAAGGCCACCGGAACCGTCCACGTGACCCAGCGCTCCAGACGCCCGCTCCAGCACGGCACCCCCGCCCACGGCGCCTCACCCAGCTCAAGAGTGATCGCCGCAACCGCCTCGGCCGCGTGTCGCCGGCGGTAGCCATGGCCGGCCGCCGCCAACCGTCCCGCCCACGGCCGCGTACACACCACACCACGACGCGGCCGCACCGAAGTACACCCGCGGTACCGCGGCTGGCTAATTTCTGAATTTCCACGGTGCGCGTCATCTGGAACCTGATAAAGACATGCGCTACCGTGAGATCTGACCGTCAAGTCAAGATCCCTTCGGGGAGGGTGCGAAAGCACCGCCGAGCCGAGCTGGTAACTCGACTCAGACAAAACCCTCGGCATAGCCGGGGGTTTTCGTCGTTGCTGGCGGTTAGTTCCGCGTGCCTATTGAGATGTGTTGCCTATCAAGACGAACCCGGTTACATAGCCAGCGGTAGCACCTCCTTGTCGAGCTCGCGGACTGCTTCGGGGTGACCTACCGCGATTGCGAGTAGGTCGGCAGAAAGCTGACTAACACTGGTGTTGCGCTCAGCCGCCATCTGGCGCAGTCGGGCGTAAACGACTGTGGCGGCCCGTACTTTGATCTGCTCGCGATCGCCTTTGTGCGGTTGTGCCATTCGTTGATCTTGTCGCAGCAGACGGCGGTACCCGGTACCGACACGCCGTGTCGCTGTGATGTTTTTGTGATCCGCGCGGAGAATGGCGGGTGTGGACGAGGATCTGGTACCGAGGGAGTTCGTGGCGCGGGCGATGGCGCGACATTTGCGGCTGCCGGCGGGCTGGAATGACGCCGAACGTCAGGAGTTCATCGACGAGGCGGCTGAGCAGGTTGCGCTGAGAGTGGCTGAGCTGACCGACGATTGGGCCGATCGTGCGGTGACGGAGTGGGGCCGACAGCACTGGCGATTGCCCGATTCTGAGACTCAAGCCCAACTGTTCCGAGAAGCGCGAGCGTCCGCGTTGGTAATGGTGTTGTGTGACGTGCTGCCCGATGCGCCGGTCGCCGAGCTGTACACGGTGGCCTGACATGTCCGAGGACGAGCGTGGAGCGTGGCCACCGACGGTGTGTGGAGGCTGTCGCGGCGGCCTACGGCGGCGCCACGAGAGAAGCTGAACGCTCATCGAACCGCTGAGTGGCAAGCCGACATGTGCGTTGTACTGGTCGCAGCCGGACTTCGTGGTCGGAAACGCGGTTAGCGGAGACGAGCACCGCGCCGTTACGGATTATCGTGATTGTCGACGGCCGAAAACACTGCGGTGAGTTCGGCGAGGTTGGCTTTGAAGTCGCGGTAAGCGGCGCGGCGTTCCTCATCGGTGGCGTAATCGTCGCCGTACCTATCAAGCCATGCTTGCCGGTGCTCGGCTGGTTTCACAAGACACATGCTACGACGACCCCCCGACATGTGGCGGGCTCCTTTTTGGTTGATCCCTTCCTCGTACTGGCCGCTCTGGTGCTTTGGGGTGCTGGCTGTCAAGGCTCGACTTTTGGTCGACCGCGTAGCGGCGTAGGCCTTGACAGCCAGCACCCCAATGTTCACCACAATCGTGAGCGAGGAAAGCCTGAACTGCGGTAATGCAGCCGTCAGCGATATGTATGTACTTATGGACGCGCATATGGATGGCTATTGGAGGCGCTTGAGAAGCTGAGCGGGTGTGATCGCCGGTGGTTCGATCTCTGCGGACAGTAGATCGTCGTCACCGGTCACAATCACCGCGTTAGCTGTGTCGGCGAGTGCAACCAGGTAGTCGTCGTTTGGGTCGCGCACCCGTTTCTCGGGTGGTCCGGGATCGTCGCGCAGATCGGCATGGCCACCGAGGCTTTCGACGAAGGCGATCGCGTCGGCGACACTGATCCAGCGCCGAAACTTCGGCCGGATCAGAACAGCTGCCAGTTCGTCCAGCAGATGTTGGGTGACGACGGCGGTAATCGCGCCGTCTGCTACGGCTTCCACGACCCGGGCGGGAGTGCCGTAGGGGTTGATCACCGCCGAGACCCACACATTGGGATCGATGACGACCCGCAGCGGTTCGTCCAGGACTCAGCCCACCCGACGCGGCTTACGCTCCGCCCGGACCTCAGCCAGCCCTTGAGCGGCGAGACCCGCTGCTTCCTCTTCGGTGGGGGCATCCTCCGGGCTGATGCCGGCCCAGATCCGCTCGAGGGTTCCGGCGAATCCCAGATGCCGCTTCAACGCATCCTCGAAGACCTCGTATTCGCGCTTGCCCGATCGCGCAGCGGCTATCTTCGCTGCCCGCAGCAGCGCCTCGTCGATGTAGACCGTGGTCTTCTTTCGTCCCATGACACCATTTTGACAGAAAAACGGTGCAAATGACACACATCGATATGGCTACGCATATGGATGCACGTATGGATGTATGTTTGAATCGTGATTTGGTCACTTGTGCACACGAAGGGCGGCGTCGCGAAGACGACCACCTGCATGTTTTTGGCGGCGGCCGCGGTGCGGCGGGGTGTGCCGACGCGGGTGGTGGACGCAGATCCGCAGGGTTCGGCCAGCTCGTGGGCCGATCGGGCGGCGCACCTAGGTACGCCGCTGCCGTTTGACGTCACCCCGGTGACAGCGGCGGCGTTGCGGGAGCTGTCTAGCGAGCCAGGCGAGCTCGTCTTGGTGGATACGCCGCCAGGGACAGCGGCCGCGATCGACGCGGCGATTGATGCGGCCGACCTGGTGATCATTCCAACGGGCCCTCGTGCGGCGGATATCGACCGTGTATGGCCGACGTTGGATATCACCGCGCACCGCTCGACGACGGTTCTTTTGACGCTCGTCGACATGCGGAAGGTAGAGGCGGTGGAAATGCCGCGCAGCCTGATTGAGGCGAACGCGCCTGTATTGCGCAATGTTGTGCGGAACCTGACGGCGGTCGAGCGGGCGTTCGGCCGCGGCATTCCGCGGTATCTGGGTGACTACGGCGATGTTCTCGACGAGCTGCTGACGTCGGTAGGGCTTGAGAAGGAAGTGACGGTATGACTGCGAAGTCGACGACAGCTGATGCCGTGCGCGCATCGGTGATCCGTCGGCCGACCGGCGCCGCGGCGGCGGTCCGGGCGGCAAGCACATTTCAAGGCAACGAGGAAGCGCGTCCCAGTGCGCCGGCCGCCGCCGCGGTGCACGAGGCGATGCGCACTACGCTGCACCTGCCTTTGTCATTGCGAACTGGCCTCAAGCGGCACGCCCTGGACGCCGACACCACCATGACGGACCTAATTCGTGCGGCGATCGGCGCTGGGTTGCAGGACGCGACAGGTCTAGCGGCGGCCTCGATGGCACATCGACGGACAAGCGGTGGGGCACGAACCACACTGGATCTGCCACGCGACATGCACCGAAATCTTAAGCGATTGGCGGCCGACGAGAACACCAGCGTGCAAGCTCTCGTGTCAGCGGCGATTCAGCAGACATACCCCGACCTCGTGTAAATGCAGATATGTACCTCCATAATTCTGGGTGTATTGATCGACATATGTCTGTGTTGATGCGCGTATGTGGTTCAGGTCTGTCAGAATAAATCCGGCTGCGTCGCGACGACCGGCGTATCTAGATTGTTGGCCTAGACAGCGCGAAGCCCGAGCGCCACGGCCGTCCGGCCGGGTCTCGGGCTCACTTCCTGAAGCTATTGCCGCAGGCCTCACTGACGGTACGCCTGCATGACGCGGCGTCGTGGCATCGGGAACTTCGTCGTCCCAATAACGAAGGTTTCTGGGACGGCCACCGGGTAAGGGGCTAGCCCGAGGTTCCGCGTCTTTGGGACGGCGGCGCTGGCACCTTGAGGAATCGGATGCTCATCACTTGGTTATCGGGGTTGTCTTCGTCTGCCGTTCCGATCACTTGGTCAATGACTGTGCCGCCGTGCGCCATGAGCGGACCTAGCTGCTTGTACTGGAATCCGTGTTGATCGAAGTAGACGAAACTGCTGCTGTGCGCGGGGATGTCGGTCCCGTCAAGGTTGCTCATCACGATCCCGTTGCCGATTTGCGAGGAAGGAATCGTTACCGCCTGAGCGTCGGCGCCTACCAACGCATCTTTTCGATGAACTCTGCGCTGGTTCTCGACCAGCAGTTTGATCGCGCGGTTGTGCCCGTTGCTTGTGTCTTTGCGAAGGACGCGGGGGACATACCGTGTCAGCAGACGGTGCTCAAAGTCGCCGAGACAAGCCCCGACGGCGTGAGTGCCAGTAATTCGTCCAGGCGGGACTTGCGCGTATCGCAACACAAAGCTGTTGGCATTCACGGCGATGTTGGTGGCCGTGTCGAAGTTGGCGATCTCGGCGACCAGAGGCACTTTCCGGATGTCGAAGCCGGCGACGACAATGGCCAGCCGTTTGTCTTTCCAGGCCAACTTGCTGACCCGGTTCTCCGCTTCCTGACGCAGCGCCTGGACACCCTGCTCGAAAAACGGATAATCACAGAGGACTTCGGCGATCCACTCGGATGTCGACTTGCGTCCTTTTCGGTCGATGCGTGCGATACCGGTGAACCCGGCTGAGAATGTTTGGTTCCAGCAGACGAGCTTGGTGTACTCGTCGTCAAAGACTTCTCCGTTGAGGGTGAGCCTGCGATCGGAGACTTGGACGATGCGGTCGTTGGAGAAAAGTGTTTGAAGCAGCGTCATGGTCAGCTAACGATCAAGTCCCTTGAATGCTTTCTGCAGCAATCACTTTCAGGTGGGCGTGCAGCGTGGTCATCTTCTGCAGGTAACGCGCTGCCATTTGCAGATGGGTGTAGGCGGTGTCTTCGTCGACGACGGCGCCGGTGGGATGGCCCGCGTCGTTGCGACTAACCCGTAGTAAATCCGCTACCGCATCAAGGGTGAGCGTGTCGGTCAGCCCCTCAGGCAACTCCATCTGAACAAGCAGCTTGCGCACCTTGTCGAACTGCGCCGCCAACCGGCTCGTCGGGCTAGACAACAACTTCGACAGCTTTGTTGCTTTGACGCCGGCGGCGTCGGCCAAGGTGTGGCCGAGATCGTTGATTACGCGTTCAGAAGCCACACCCAACATGACCGATGTAGCCAAGTAACACCGTGCATTGAAAGCCCGCAGCGCCTCTTCGACGTAGCGCACCGCGCCCTCATCGACCGCAGGTCGATGAGCGCGCAGTCGCTTCAGGTAACCGTCAACATCTCGGGGTTCCCAGCTACCGCCTTGTGCAGCGGTTTGACCCACACTGCTGAGCCGCCACCACCAATTGCTCGTATTGGATCCCTGGCCGGCCATATCCAGGTAGACGAGACCCTCACCTACCAAACCCCACAGAACCTCCATTACTTGCTGGGGGCGGCACTGGAGTTGGCTGGATTGCCATTGCACAAAGTAACTTTCGCCGAACCGCGAATCCACACGCATAGCAAGAGCTTGAAGGACGCGAGTTCGAATGACGCTACTGCTAGGTGTCACGTATCGACCTCCGAACCAGCAAGGTAACGGTAGGCCGTTGCGCGTCCAATTCCAAAGGCAGTAGCCAGTTCTCGGACTGGCTCACCAGTCGCAGCAAGTCGTCTGAGTTGTTCTTGCCGAGCACGAGAAAGCTTGTGCGGCTTGGTTGGCGGCAGCTGGCGGGTACGACGGGATTGCCGCGATGAGGCTCGACGTTCCCGGCCAAGCTCGAGCTCGAGCTCAGCAAGGGTCGCCATGATGGCCGCGACCGCTCGGCCGGTGGGAGTGGCGGTGTCAACGCCTTCCCGCAGTGCTCGTAACAAGATTCGCCGCTCACCTAGCTCGGAAATCGTGCGGGTGACTTCGGTAACGGAGCGGCCGAGCCGGTCGATGGCGGTGACGACGACGGTGTCGCCAGCACGGGCGTATTCCAGCATCGCAGCCAGGCCCGGCCGGTGTGTTTTTGCTGACCCCGAGAGCTTGTCGGTGAATACGCACTCAGCGTCAACGCCGGCAGACGCCAGGGCGACAAGCTGGGCGTCGAGGTCTTGTACAGCGGTGCTCACTCGTGCGTAACCAAGAATCGCGCTCACACCGGCCACTGTCTCATTGCCCAC